>NZ_JAMAWB010000059.1:0-489 GCF_023713585.1 Paenibacillus sp. MER TA 81-3 | reverse complement strand
CGACGTTCTTCACCGCGTACTACGCGCTCGTCGAACTCGCGCGGCTGCGCCGCGGCGAGCGCGTGCTGGTGCACGGCGGCGCGGGCGGCGTCGGGATTGCCGCGATCCAGCTCGCGCGCCACTTCGGCGCGGAAGTGTTCGCGACGGCCGGCAGCGACGAGAAGCGCGAGTTCGTGCGCCTGCTCGGCGCCGATCACGTGCTCGATTCGCGCAGCCTGGCGTTCGCGGACGAGATTCGCGCGATGACGGGCGGCGAGGGCGTCGACATCGTGCTGAATTCGCTCGCCGGCGAAGCGATGGTGCGCAGCATCGATACGCTGCGTCCATTCGGCCGTTTCCTCGAACTCGGCAAGCGCGATTTCTACGAAAACAGCCATATCGGGCTGCGGCCGTTCCGCAACAACATCAGCTATTTCGGCATCGACGCCGACCAGTTGATGGGCGCGTTGCCGGAGCTGACCGCACGGCTGTTCGGCGAAGTGATGGCGC
>NZ_JAMAWB010000058.1:0-503 GCF_023713585.1 Paenibacillus sp. MER TA 81-3 | reverse complement strand
ACTTTATCCGTGCCTTGCTCCAGATAGTTCACGCTCAGCTTTTGTGCTGTTCCTTTGTAGTAGAACGTGTACACATTGCCTTCTGCTTTAAAGGTGTAGCTATCACTTTCCTTCACCGGCGTGTAACCCGCTACTTCAGTTGCTTTCAGCTCCACTGTTTCACCTGTTACTCCGTCTACGGTCGTGGCTTCCGCCAGGACTTTATCCGTGCCTTGCTCCAGATAGTTCACCGTCAGCTTCTGCGCGCTTCCCTTGTAGTAGAAGGTGTACACATTACCTTCTGCTTTAAAGGTGTAGCTATCGCTTTCCTTCACTGGCGTGTAACCCGCTACTTCCGCGGCTGTCAGCTCCACCGTTTTACCTGTTACTCCGTCTACGGTCGTGGCTTCCGCCAGAACTTTATCCGTGCCTTGCTCCAGATAGTTCACGCTCAGCTTTTGTGCTGTTCCTTTGTAGTAGAAGGTGTACACATTACCTTCTGCTTTAAAGGTGTAGCTATCGCT
>NZ_JAMAWB010000057.1:0-553 GCF_023713585.1 Paenibacillus sp. MER TA 81-3 | reverse complement strand
TCGTTGCTTCCCGCGAAGAAACCAGGTTTTCTGAATCGCTTGATAATCCCGAATCATGGATTCATCCTCGAACAGTAAGTGATCGATCTCATGGTTCAGTAACTTTTTTTCAAATCGGGAAAGGTCGTTTCGGCAAACTGGCGTTGCTTCTCTGGATCTGCTGCCGCAAGCGTGTATGTCGGTTTTGTATAGCTGAGTCCTAAGCGTTCCATCACTTTGGAGATGCCTCGGAGCGAGTAGCGGTGGCCCCATTCTCGTTCCACATACCTGGCAATGAGTTCAAGCGTCCAGTTGTGCTTGGCTGTAAAGCCGACCTCGTGGGGCACCGAATAGGCGACGGTCTGCTTCAACTGATCTTGCTGTTCCTTGGTTAACCGAGTAGGAGCACCAGATGAATGCTTGAGCCGCAAGGCGGCCAATCCGCCGTTTTCGTACGTATGAATGTAACTGCTCACCGTCATTCGATTACGATTCAGAATTTCAGCGATTGCCGTCATGGATGTGCCTTTCAAGTGTAAATAGATGGCTTGATAGCGTTCATACATTCGACGCT
>NZ_JAMAWB010000056.1:0-569 GCF_023713585.1 Paenibacillus sp. MER TA 81-3 | reverse complement strand
TGCCAAAGTCGGTCACAAAAGTGCTGATTCTTCGTTTTTCGGATACAAAACTCATATCGCCATGAGCGAGGAACGGATCATAACGGCGGCCACGATTACGACCGGCGAACAAAGCGATGGCAAGCAGCTCCAAACCCTCATTGAAAAAAGTAAGGTCGCGGGAATGAAAGTGGAGACGGTGATTGGAGATACGGCCTGCGGGGCTATACGTCTGCAAGGCGGGGCATTTGGCGACTCGCCGGGCGCGGCAGGGTAAGAAAGGCCGAGGGAAGAACCAGGTGGACACCTATTATTTTAACGTGGAGAAGTGCAAACGGTGCCCGCTCCGGGAAGGCTGCTACAAGGAAGGCGCAAAGAGCAAAACGTATTCGGTAAGCATAAAGAGCCATGAGCATTTGGCGCAGGCAGAGTTTCAGGAAAGCGAAGCCTTTAAGACCAAGGCTAAAGAACGATACAAGATTGAGGCCAAGAACAGTGAACTTAAGCATAGACACGGGTACGACGTTGCGTCCTCCTCGGGTCTGGTTGGCATGGAGATTCAGGGGGCAATGGCGATATTTGCGGTTAAT
>NZ_JAMAWB010000055.1:0-601 GCF_023713585.1 Paenibacillus sp. MER TA 81-3 | reverse complement strand
GCGCTGCGCGCGAGCATGCTGGCGGCGAAGCCGGCCGGCGCGGCAACGACCGCCACGACTGCCACGACCGCGACGACCGCCGCATCGGCCGGCGCGAAGATCGGCACGATCAACACGGCCGCGGCCGCCGCGCAGGCTGCCGATTCGGCGCGCGCGTTCACGAACGACGACCTGCAGCAGATGCGCGAGCAGATCGCGAACGCGTCGCTGAAGGTCGATGCGTTGCAGGAGGCGGCGACGACCGGCCCGCTCGCGGGCCTGAGCATCACCGGCTACGTCGATCCCGTGTACCTGTTCAACCGCGCGCAGCGCACGTCCGGCTTCCAGTTCCTGAACCACGATCCGGGCGCGTACGACTACTTCAACAGCACGATCGGCGACGTCTACCTCGACATCAGGAAGACCTTCGGCGTCGGCCCGATGGCGCCGTCGGCGGAGATCGTGATCCAGCCGAACCGCGGCTTCGGCAACGTGTTCAGCAATGCGCACGGCGGCATCGGCAACAACATCGTCACGCAGGCGCAGGTCAACGTGCCGCTCGGCACGACGCGCACGTTCGAGATCGGGATGATGCCGAGCCTCGCCGGCTACGAGGTGCAGC
>NZ_JAMAWB010000054.1:0-643 GCF_023713585.1 Paenibacillus sp. MER TA 81-3 | reverse complement strand
GAAGGAAGCGCGTGCGCTGGCCGACACCGGCTACCGCGCACCGCTGCGTGCGAAGGACGTGCCGGTTGCAGGCCGTTCGGCGATCGCGACGATCAAGGCATCGCTCGTCAACATGCGTGACGGCCGCTTCATCAGCGACCACGACTACCTGATCGCGAGCCGCATCGCCGAAGCCGTGTGCGGCGGCGACGTCGAAGCCGGCAGCCTGGTCGACGAAGAATGGCTGCTCGCGCTGGAGCGTCGCGCATTCGTCGAGCTGCTCGGCACGCAGAAGACGCAGGAACGGATCATGGGCATGTTGCAGACCGGCAAGCCGGTGCGTAACTGAGCGAGCGGATAACTTTGTATGGGGCCCGGGCCGGCGCTGAAGCGCCCGCTCGGGTCGACAGGAGTCTGAAATGAGCAAACAACTGCAAGACGCATACATCGTCGCCGCCAGCCGCACGCCGATCGGCAAGGCCCCGCGCGGTGTCTTCAAGAACACGCGGCCGGACGAGCTGCTGGTCCACGCGATCAAGTCGGCGGTCGCGCAGGTGCCCGGCCTCGACACGAAGGTGATCGAGGACGCGATCATCGGCTGCGCGATTCCGGAAGCGGAGCAGGGCCTGAACGTCGCGCGCATGGGCGCGCTGCTCGCCGGCCT
>NZ_JAMAWB010000053.1:0-645 GCF_023713585.1 Paenibacillus sp. MER TA 81-3 | reverse complement strand
GGTGGATCCGGTTCGGATGTTTAAATATCTGCTGCTCAAATCTATCTTCGACTTGTCCGACGTCGATCTGGTCGAGCGTTCAAAATATGATTTGTCCTTCAAGTTGTTTCTCCATATGGCCCCCGAGGAAGCGGTCATCGAGCCCAGCCTACTGACCAAGTTCCGCAAATTACGGCTTAAAGACATGAAGCTGCTGGATCTGTTGATTCAGAAAACCGTGGAAATTGCGATTGTGCAAGGCATTATTCGAAGCAAATCCCTTATTGTAGATTCGACACATACCAAAGCTCGCTATACCCAAAAGACGCCGCAGGAGGTGCTCCGAGAACGCTCCAAAAAGCTAAGAAAAGTTATCTATTCGCTGGATGAATCGATGAAGAATGCCTTTCCAGCCAAACCAGTTACGGATGTCATCGAGGATGAAATCTCCTATTGCCAGCAGCTTGTCGTAGCAATTGAAGAGGATGAGCGTTTTGCCGGACTACCCAAGGTAACGGGACCGCTCAACCTGCTAAAAGAAACGATTGCTGATGATCTGGAGCACTTGCAAACCTCTGCGGACCCGGATGCCAAAGTCGGTCACAAAAGTGCTGATTCTTCGTTTTTCGGATACAAAACTCATATCGCCATGAGCGAGGAACGGAT
>NZ_JAMAWB010000052.1:0-801 GCF_023713585.1 Paenibacillus sp. MER TA 81-3 | reverse complement strand
CCTGCAGCACTTCCTCGATACGGCCTATTTTATCATAGCGGTATTCCGTATGTCTGCCCGCAGCATCGGTTAGTCCGGCCATATTTCCATCTGCGTCATACTGATATTCCAGCACTTTACGCGCGCCAGATCGTTCAGATCGCTTGGCCATTGCTGTCCGCCTCGTCCGCTCGCTCCATCCGCACCTTGCCCGGACTGCGTGCCCTGGAACCATTTCGGCCGGCTCCCTTCGCTCTTGCGATGGGTCCCGTTCTTAGACTCGCTCATATACTTCGCCGTCAGCTTGCCATCCGGCGTATAGGTATAGTCATACCGCACATGCGCGTTGACCGCCGTCTTCAAGGTGCCGTCGTCGTTGTACATATAGGCTTCTTCCGCGCCGCTGGATGCTTCCCTGCGTTTTACCAATTGGTCGTCGAAGTTGTATACGTACTCGATGAAGTTAGACTCGTTACGGTTTACCGTTACAAATCATCATATTTTTCAATTGTACGCACGCTCAAATTGATAAAAGTAGTGTACTGGTATCACGAGGCCACTGAAAAACACGGCTTTTGTATGTAACCGAAAGTGAACACATCAAAAAATACGATTTTCATTCAGATTTCACGAATGAAAATCGTATTTTTTTGCTTACTGTCCCACTGGAGGCGAGCATTTTCAACCCATAAGCATCAGTATTCGCTTTAAATTAACCGCAAATATCGCCATTGCCCCCTGAATCTCCATGCCAACCAGACCCGAGGAGGACGCAACGTCGTACCCGTGTCTATGCTTAAGTTCACTGTTCTTGGCCTCAAT
>NZ_JAMAWB010000051.1:0-840 GCF_023713585.1 Paenibacillus sp. MER TA 81-3 | reverse complement strand
GATGGCTTCAAATTTTCTGGATGACGAAGCGAATCGGCGCTCAATTCAGTGAATTTGGCGCGTAAGCGAGCCTCCCCTGCTCGCATTTTTCATACGCATGACGGACTGCTCCCATGGACCGATCGCAACAGATTTCGCGCAATCACCAGATTCGCCAGAGCGAACAGGCTGAACAGTTGCGCGGTGTTCTTGGCCAAGCCCTTGTATCGGGTCTTGCGATGCTGAAACAGATTCTTGACGATATGAAACGGATGCTCAACCCGCGAACGGATCTGCGCCTTGGTTCGCTCGAGCGCGATCACCAGGTCCTTCAGCGCTCCTTCTTGCATCGCCTTGATCTTTCCCCGCCTGGCAGCGACGTGCCACTTCACGGCCTTGCCCGCCATTTCCTCGCGCTTGTCGACGCCAATGTAGCCCGCGTCGGCGAACACCTGCTCTTCATGCCCGTGCAGCAGGGCATGAGCTTGCGATACATCCGACACGTTGGCCGCCGTGCCAACCACACTGTGAATCAGGCCCGAGTCGGCGTCGACGCCAATGTGGGCTTTCATGCCAAAGTGCCATTCGTTGCCCTTCTTCGTTTGATGCATTTCCGGGTCACGGCTCTTCCCGGCATTCTTGGTCGACGGCGGCGCTTCAATGATCGTCGCGTCAACCAGCGTGCCTTCCTTCATCATCAGCCCACGCTCGCACAGCGAGATGCCAATCTCGTCGAACAACTTCCGTGTCAGTTCGTGTTCGATCAGCAGGCGCCGGAACTTCAACAGCGTGGTTGCATCAGGCACGTTCTCGATCGCCAGATCGATGCCGGCGAAGGCTCGCAGCGTGATGCTGTCATAC
>NZ_JAMAWB010000050.1:0-892 GCF_023713585.1 Paenibacillus sp. MER TA 81-3 | reverse complement strand
TTCCTCTTTGCCATGACGAATAGGGATCAGCGAAATAGACCTTAATCTTGTGCGAGGACTCAAGGTTTCGATGACAAGCAAACTCTTTGCCTCGATCCACGGTCGCCGTCTGAAACGTGGGTGTAGGATAGGACTTAGCTACTTTATCAAATGCTTCTTCCATGGAAGAAGCGGTGCGATCAGGCATCTTCACCGCAAGATACCAGCGTGTCTTACGCTCTGCAAAGGTTGCCACACAAGCTTTGCTTCTACCACGGCTAGATACGACGGTATCGAGTTCCCAATGCCCAAAGCTCTCACGCTTTCGTACTTCCACGGGACGCTGGCTGATTGTTCTTCCGATATTGAATCGTCCGCGTGTTTCTGCTGGTTTGCGGCGTTTTCCTTTGTGTCGAAGAACTTCAATGCTCCCTTGTACCAACAGGCCTGAGTACAGCCAGCGATAGATCGTTTTAAAGGATATACGGATGTCTGGATAGTCTTGTTTCATACGACCAGCGATCTGTTCAGGAGACCAAGTAGCCTCGAGTTTCTCCGTGATGTAATCGATTCGCTCAGGTGTATGCTTTCCTAAGTAACGGGCAAGATTACGACGTTCCTCAGAGGCTATATGAGCAGCATCTGCCTTGTATTCGTTGGAAATCTGATTGCGTTTCAACTCACGAGCAACACTCGAATGGTGTCGTCCTAGTTCCCTCGCTATGACTCGGGTGGACCAGCCCTGGCTGTGCAGGAGCTCTAGCTTCCCCCGTTCGAACATGTTAAAATGTGAGTAACTCATGATTGATTCCTCCGTGTAATGGTTGTTGTGGTGACTCCATTTTACACGAATCAATCATGAGCCATTTTTTTATTTAATGGTAACTGTCGCACTTCATATTACAATCCGTCA